>NZ_UCNJ01000019.1 GCF_900473965.1 Synechococcus sp. UW179A
GTAGACGCCGTGATCAACCGGCATGCCCATGAAACTAGGACACCAGTACTAGCCACGAATGGTAGAGCCTGCTCAGCTCCTTTCAGAAGGACCAGGCCGGATGGTGCCCTGAGTACGGGTGACGCTGCTGCTGGCCATGGCTAAGTCTTCTGTACTGGCCAATCACCCATGTCAGAAGAACAGCTGAAAGCCTTCCTGGAGAAGCTCAAAGCAGACATCAGCCTTCAGGAGAAGCTCAAAGCAGCTGCTGATACTGATGCTGTTGTTGCGATTGCCACAGAAGCTGGATTTAGTATTTCTGCTGATGATTTCAACAAGGCTGAATTAGAAGTTTCTGACAAGGAGATGGAAAATGCGGCCGGCGGGGGGGATTCCTGCGTGGCTGGCTGTGGCGAGCCCCTGAGCCCTTATGGAGACTGTTGTGATTACACTGTCCCAAAAACTCACTATCATTACAGTATACAAAGTGGCGGACGTTGTGATCGCCGCCGATAAACCCGCAATCAGCCTTCAATACCTGGCACGATTGAGCACTCTAATTGTTAGCGAAAGACACTTCAAGGCATTATTGCTATAATCGTTAAAGACTCCCGATAGCTATGTCAGAAGAGCAACTCAAAGCCTTTCTAGAGAAGGTCAAAGGCGACACCAGCCTTCAGGAGAAGCTCAAGGCAGCAGCCTCTCCTGAAGCTGCTATGGACATCGCAAAAGAAGCAGGGTTTTCAATTACCGCAGAAGATATTCAATCGATGCAATCGGAATCGGTTAACGACGAGGAGCTGGAAGGCGTGGCTGGGGGCAAAGGAAATTGTTGCGGGAGAGCTAAAATTACGCTTTTTGTAACGCACAAGTAGTTTTTAAACAAGAGCCTACACACCCGCGAAAGCCCCTGAATTGACAGGGGCTTTTTATTGCTTCAATGGTCGGACTAACCCCATAAATCAGCCTTCAATACCTGGCACTATTGAGCGCAGTTGAGCAGAGATAGTCAGGCTGGTCAAAGCGTTGCCCAACTAGATGTTGACTTAGTTCTGAGCTATTCACCAGAAGCTCACCAGAACTTCTTGGGTGCTGCACCAGAGCTGTGTAGTGGGGTTCACCAGTAGGGCTGTGATCTTGAAGGAGTCGAGGGGGCAACGCCTCCAAACATTCACTCCTTAGAACCATGACACAAGAACAACTCACAGCTTTCCTGGCTAACGCCAAAGGCAACACCAGCCTTCAGGAGCAGCTCAAAGCCGCAGCTGATGCCAATGATGTTGCTGCTATTGCCAAGGAAGCAGGTTTCAGTATCTCTGCTGATGGCCTCAATAAGGCTCAATCAAGACTTTCAGAAAAAGAGCTGGAAGGTGCGGCTGGTGGTGCTGGAGATTGTTTACCATGTTTCATGTCATTCCCATCTTGGTAACTGGGATTTGATGATCGACCTGAGGGATTAATGTGGGGAGCATACTCATCAAAGCCCCTGCAACCGCAGGGGCTTTTTACTTCTTCAACCTCGCCAATAAGCTCATAAATCAGCCTCCAATACCTGGCACGATTGAGCGCAGTTGAGCAGAAATAGTCAGGGCTTAATTAGCAATCAAGTCTGCAATCAACTAACAACTCCGGCCAATACTCGTTCAGCGGCAGCAATCAACTCCGACTCCCTGGCGTCATCCAGCCAGGGCCGCGTGCCACTTGCGGCTGCTTTCCAGCCTCGCTTCCCTGTTGGCTGCGTAGTACTTGCGGTCGTACTCCTTCTGCGCCTCTCTGTTGGCCTCTCGATACTGCTTTGCCGTTGCCTCTCTCCGTGCAGCCTGCTCTGGAGTCTCCAGCCACGCGCCGATGGTGGGCCGACCCACCCCAATCTCGTCAGCTATTTCGGCCTGAGTCCATCCCTGGTCTATTAGCTGTTTAGCTCTGGCTAGTAGCTCGGGTGTTTTCTTGATTTTGCTCATTGACTTTATCCATACCCTTCAATGTATCCAGTGCGATCAGGTCAAAGATTATCGAGAGCCCTTTTTACGTCGTCCGCCGAACCTCGGATTGTGTAATCGAAGGCTTCTGCAACAACCGATGTCGCTTTATTGGTGTACAGCTGGGAATAGGTCTTTCTGAGCTGGTCTACTGAAGTGCTGACAATTGCAGCGATGATGTAATCCTTCTCACTTCCCAGCCGCCTAAACAACCTCTCTACTGTCATGTGCCTAAGCATACGAAATGTCAATAATCCTTCGAGATGTGGGAGCCGTTTACGCAAATACTTCTGCGCTTCTGAAGATAGCAAGTTCCACCGATATAGCTCCTCATTTGTTGGACGCCTATCGAACACCTGTAATACCTTGACTTCATCTGGCACGTTCCACAGCTTCCATACATTCCACATACTTTCATCCTCGTAAATCAATGTCGGGATTGTTTCCGCCTTGACAAGTTTGTTGCGCTTGCTTCTTTTTGAATCGAAATAGTAAAGACTACTGCCAGGGCCTGGGGTTAACTCATGCCTGGGAATTTCCATCGAAAACACTGCATTAGCTCTGACACCAGTGCAGGCAACAACGCGAAACATCCAGGCCGCGTAATCTGGCAGCTGGTCTAATTCCTCCTTCAAAGCCTTGTTAATTGCGTAATAATCACGCATATCAATTTCTCTTTTGATCGGCTGGGGGTTCTCGTAATCAAGAGACTTGGGGACCACTAATGCAATCTGAGCTTCTTCCGCTAGTGCCCTTGCCGCCTGTACTGCAGACCGACGCTCCCTCTTATTGATGTCGGTGTCTTTGATCGCTGCCAGCAACGAATCAGCATTGAGCAGTAACCCACGCTCAGAAAGAAAGCCAGCAACCCTATGTAATGCCCTCGCGTTCGAAGAAGTTGTTTCCTGCCTTAGTCCTTTCGCTTCATTCGTATGCAACGCAGCAATCAGCGTGCGCCGTACTAACCCTGATGGCGGCACATTGGCGGTGGTGGGTTGCTTTACCCCTGTGAGTTGATCAAGCAGGTCCTTCGCTGAATCGCGTGCTTCGAACTCATTGGTTGCCGTCAGCTGCTGAGACCGCGCCTTGCTTCCGTCGTTCCAGAGAAGGCTGTAAACCTCTCTGCCGCCCCTTACAGCCCTTCTGAGCCGTATTCCCGCTATCTGGTCGCCATAGGTGCTCCTTAGGTCACTGGTTGCCGTCGCTAGCCCCGTTAGCTTTGGCATCAGGCGTACCGCTAAAGTACCAAAAGAATAGCCTTAAACCCCAGTAAAGGCCCGCTAGCACACCTGTCAACTACCCATATTTGAGCACTCTCTGCATCAGGCGAATGCCATAGCCAATTTCAAGCTCTTCAGTCAGCAGCAACAGATCAGGTTTCAACTGCTGGACCAGTTGTAACCCTTCATCCTCTGTTGTTGCTCCTCCTACAAGCCGAGGAGCAATAAACGGTGCCAGGCAGATTCCTGTGAGCGCAAGGCGATCACCCATCACCACCACAATCCGGAAGCCATCCAGAAGATCCATGCAGGTCTGGATCGCCTGGGAGATCGTGCGCGACTCAAGCCGAAGTTGCATGCGCTGAGCAGGTGGAAGCTGAACTGCACTTCTGATAGCAGTGAACATCAGTTGTTAATCACAGCCATCCAGCCTCAACAGCAGAATGGTTCGAACTGGATGTCTTCAATGCGTCTTCTCGCCTCACTGTTGGCCCTCTGCTTCGCCCTGTTGCTGCCCGGGCAAGTTCAGGCCAAGACACTGGAAGTTGACATCCACACCATTTCCCAAGACGGAGTCGGTGAGTCGATCGGCACGGTTCTTGCCAGCGACAGCAAGAAAGGACTTGTGATCAAACCCTCCCTAACCAGCCTGAGCGAAGGCGAGCATGGTTTCCATCTGCATGCCGGCTCGTCCTGCCAAGCGCAACTCAATGATGAAAACGTCAGCATCCCAGGGCTTGCAGCCAAAGGACACTGGGATCCCGACAACACCAACACACACGCCGGTCCTTTCGGTGATGGACACCGCGGTGATCTCAGTCGACTGATTGTGAATGCCGACGGCAGCACGACAACCGAAGTTGTGGCACCGCGATTGAGCACAGCTGATCTACGCGGGCGGGCTCTGATCGTGCATGCCGGTGGAGACACCTACAGCGACGTTCCTCCCCTCGGCGGCGGAGGTGCTCGCATCGCTTGCGGTATCGCAGGCTGACTCGTCGACGCTGGCTCAGAAACTGCTCTGGTTTTGTCCAGCGAAACGTCCTTGGTAACTTTCTTCGCCATCGAGAGTCTGGAAGATGAACTGACAGATGGCCGTTCCAGGATGAACCGCGAGCGGAGCCGGGCCGAAATTGCTCATCTCCAGAACCTGCTGGCTGTCAATACCAGGGCCCATGAAAGGAGCGCTGATGTGCACCATTAATCCAAGACGAGCAAAGCGGCTGCGGCCCTCCAGCCATCCACACAGTCCGGGGCCGAGCCTCAGACGCTCTTCGGTAATACCGAGGATGGTTTCGCCTGGCATCATCAGGATGTGTTCGCCTTCTGCGATGTCCACCTTGTCGGTGAACGCGCGGTAGTCGGTGTGTTCATTCACATCGACAACTTCATGCACTTTGCGAAACACCCGGAAACTGCTGGCAAGGGTGAGGTCCACTGATGCAGGACCCACATGCTCAGGAAGGAAGGGTGTGATTGTGATGGCACCACTATCAATCGCCCTCAAGATGGCCTGACGCCCGAGAACCGCCATGAAAACGATGTATGGCCATCCAGGCTATGGACAACTGGGCGCAGCGGCCAGTGCAACAGACAGAAAACGCGTCAGCCGAAAGTTCTTCCGTTCCAACCCAAGGCACTTGCTGGAACATCATCGAAGCTGATGTAGATCCTGTCAGCAGGAATCCCCGTCCGCGCCGTAATCAGCTCAGAGAATGCCGCCGTCATCGCAGGAGGCTGAAGGGAGCCAATTGACTTGATCTCAACCAAAGCGGCGGGAGCGGAGCTGCCGCCGAAGGTCATCGGCACATCGGTTTCGAGCAGTGTCATCACGTAATCCTCAGGTTTGCCGGTCTGCTCGGCCAGCTTGGCTGAAAGCTCAAGCAGCAGCTCGTCGCGATGATCGACAGACGCAAGCGATGTGCGCAGATTGATCAAAGGCATGGGGATCGGTTTATAAATGAATCATTCTTAAACGACTTAGAGCTGCTGAGACTCTCTAAAAGCCTGGAGTTTGTCGATGTCCTTTTCCTGATCAATCGCGTAATCAGTCAGGATTAATGCTTTGCCAATGGTTCCAAGGGCGTACTCGATGCGATCGAGATCTGCACGTCCTCGCTGGTCTGCCCTGGCAGCGCGAATCACGGATGGAGTGAGCTGACCAGCCAAGTGCTCGATCGCTGCAGCAATGGAGCTGGCTTGGCTGAGGGGGTCGCTGGAGCCCACGGGTCAAAAAAATGCTGTTCTAAGCAGATCATGCCAACAGCTGGGGGGAAAGAAACGCTGCTCTCCTGAATCAACGGCTGTGCCAGCGATTCCATACCCGTCGATGCCAGGGCGTCACATCCCTGGGTGGTAAAGGGTCACCGCGTTGGCTTCGATCAAGATGATCCATTTCCTGACGGATCTGCTTCAACACCGGAATCAACAGAACCGCTGCAATCAAACCAACAACAAGCAAGACCGGCAGAAGCGTCACCATCCAGACCGTGACGATCACCAGAGCAGCCCAACGGATCAACTGCTGAAGCCAGCTGGGGCGACTGCGGCCAGGCAGTTGCTTCATACCGTTAGTGGCAGCGCAGTGAGCCTGCCGCTCAGAAAAGCACCGGTGTCTATACCGATGCGGTGCGGCAAACGAGTCACAGCGAAATCACTACAGAAGGTATGGCCATGCACCACTGTGTAGGGCAATCCATGCTCACACTCCAGAAAAGGTGAACGGATCCAGAGCAAATCTTTTTCCAGCTGCTGATCCAGAGGGACACCTGGCCTTACACCTGCATGAACAAAGAGGTATGAGCCCCGAATTGCAGTGAAAGGAAGAGCTTCTAACCAATCGCGATGATCACGGGCGGTAGCAAGGAAGTTTTGATTGCCGCCATTGCGCACCCAAAGCTTGAGGGCCTCACCAGGAAGCTGCTCATCAAGCGCATCAAGCAACATCTGCTCGTGATTGCCACGCAGAACCGTGACAGCCGAAAGTCCATAGGCAGCTGGTTCGGCCTGCAAAGATCGCACCAACTCGATCACCCTGGCGTCACCTTCAGGCTCGGGTGATCGATCAAAAAGATCCCCTAGAAACATCAGTTCAGCCCCGGTATGAAAGTGGGGAAGAAGCGCCAGCATCAATCTGGTGGCACAGCCATGAACATCGCCAACTGCCACAACGGTGGCTGATGCATCAAGAGGAGCAACAGCAGACGTCATCGGTGGTTGCTCCCGTCAAGGGTTTGCCTAGTTAAGCAACGCCTTTCAGCTTCGACAGGTCTTAACGACAACCCAGTGAAAACCGGTGAAGCAGAAACGGGACAAGTACTGCCTTTCAGTTGTATTCGCCGGGAGTTTCACGCTTCGAGACAGTGACACGCCCCACTTTTTGACCAGAAAAGCGCAGCAGTTCATCGCCGGCGAATTCATAGCCACGATCAGCAGCGATCCTGGCCACATCATCAGCAGTAGACGAAGCAAGCACGGCATCTTTCAGATCTGGATCGTTCTGCATCAGAACCAGAAACGCCTTCAAGTGATCAAGAGCCATGGACACAAGCAACGCAGTTGATCATCGCCTGTGGAGGCATACATCGGAAACAGGAAAAAGTTGATAGTCAATGTTCAAACTGAATGTTCAAGCTGAATGTGATGTTTTTGGCATCGACAACCAAAAGATTTAATTAGATTAGCCAAAAGCAATAAACTCAATGAAGCCCGGCCTACTATCAACGAAAAAGTTAAAGAAGAATTTCGAAGAAAGCCTGTTAAACGATAAAATCTACATCGCCATATTGTTGATCTTTAATATTGCCTACATTCTCCCAAAATTCACCGAATCCGCCGACCCCTCAAGCATCCTCATCGCCACGATTCCACCGGCCTTTGTTATTTCAGTTGTGATTACATTTGCTAGAGATCAATACATTAAAAATACTCTCATACGCAGATTGATGGAAGATTCGTATATTCCTTCTGTCTACAAGAGCAATGTCGACCTCAGAGCTCTGCCCAACCCTACCCCTTTAAAAATGGGGAGACCGCAGACCAGGAAATGGTTTGAGCTCAGCATTCTCGACCGAATAAGCACTAAATAAAAAGCAAAATTTCGAAACTTGCCAAAAACAATCCTTTTAAAAGGCTTTAGCGCACAGCACATCAAAATTTAAACCGTAAACGCCTATGGCTCTCAGCTGAGCCTTAACAAAACAAGTAAATGGCTAAATTTCCGCAAACATATGTAAAATTTTTAGTCAGTTCAATCCAACTAGTCTCAAGCCGTAATTCAACCTCCGGTCAGTACTAGAGAAGATCTAGCCGATCAAGCCAGTCACCATATGAGACGGTCAAAAAGCAATAAATCTGCTAAACGATGATTAATGATCAAAAACCGTTCAATGCTCCAGGGTCGATACGAGCACAGAGGCATGGCCTATGTCATTAAAGAAATGACTGGTGGTCCTGGATATCTCGTGCTTGGTTCACCCAAGGGACACCTCAAACAACTCGGTAGAGAATATCCATCACTGAAGGCTGCAGATGCTGCAGCTCGACGCGCGATTGACCAGATGCTTGCAGAAACCCAGTAAAAAGCCCTCCCATATGGAGGGCTTTTTGCGCAGGTGGGCCTGAATATGGTAGAAATACTCAAAGGTAAACTGTGGCTCTCACGCGCCTTTGGGATCAAAAGATCAATCAGCTGTTCATACCCAGCCTCGTAGAGGTAGTGGGAAACGGTCTCTATAGATCCTCGATAAACTCAGCGATCCTGAGCCGGCAATGGCAAGAACCAGGAAAATAAACAGGTAAAGCGCTGAGGTCTCAAATTCATAATTGTGAGCATCAACAACAGCAAATGGAGCACCTTGAAGACCGGTGTCGAGAAGGTGAAAGGTCATGGCGAACAGCATGGTCGACAGTAACCCAATCACGGCAGGACGAGTCGCGATCCCAAAGATGAGAACAACCGATCCGATGATCTGAGTGTAGGCAGCAAGATATGTCCAGAGGACATGATCGAAAGGTAGGAATGAAAAGTACTGATCAACAATAAATGAGGTAAATCCAGCAGGATCCTGCAACTTCTCAAGACCATGGTGAATCATGAGGACACCTGCTGATACACGCAGAATCAGTAAGCACAAGTCAGAGGAAAATTGATTCGACGTTTCTTCACTCATGACTTTCAGGCAAACAAAACTTGATAACTCTACACCTGATCAAAGCCTTTCCGTTGACGACAAAGGCAACAGAAGAAGAAAACGGAATGAGTTGTGCTGGTGAAACCATCCCTAGTCCTCACCAGCCCAACTTGCCTGATTCGAATTGAGAGGAGGAATCTCCATCAATCAAATCAATCCAATCGCGGATAAGCAATCGGCAACACAACCCTGGGGCAATCAAATCGATTGGCCTGAAGTGAATGAGACGAAAACAAGTGTCGCGAGTTGCAGGGTCGTTGTAGCAAAGCGTTGAAAGAGAAGAACCAATCAGAGACTCAAGCACAAAGAGCCATAAACATCTGCAGAGAGTATCAACCGGCACAATGGTGCAAGTCGACATGAACGTAAGTTGATCCGATGAATAACGACAAATTAAAGCAACTTTCCGAGGAATATTTTTTGATTACTCATCCAGATGGGACATGGGAAATTATTCATGGAGACCACATCAGAAAAATCAAGGGTCCTAGCCAGTGACTAGTTGCAAAGATCTCAAAGCAAAGGGAGCATAGTCAGATGTTGCCAACCTTTGTTTGGTCAGGCAAAGACATTGACCGATTGGAGCAATGGTTGTCCAATCGCATCGAACATCTGATTTCCAAAAATCAACCACTGGCCGCATCAGCCTTATTTGATGAGTTCCAACTGGAGCAACGAAGCAATTCCAATCCCTCTCATCCAGACTGACTTTTGATACAATGATGGCATCGTTGCTTGAATAATGACAGTGGAAAGACTCTATGGGGAAGACAAGAAAAAGGCTCTTTCGATCTTTTACGACAATTTTTGCGAAGAAATTGATCAACTCTTTTTCAAGAAATTTCAGGAGCTTTCGGACCTGAATGTTGGAGAAGGCGAAACAACTAGAATTGTCGGACGACTTTTAAATGCTAAAACCAATGTGATCGATCAGATCAGAGGATGATTTTCATCGTGATCCATAAGAGGTTGAAACCTGATAGTCCAAACCTTTGGGTCTGAGAATCAATCAATTGAGTTGACCTAAAATGGAGTTCCCTGGGTTGACAACGGTATGGAAAAGAGCCGCTAAATTAATGAAGGCTTTGAACTGAACGCTTGGAGACTCAAAAGCAAAGCAAAAAATCGTCTGTCTGGACCTGGTTGCTTCAACCCCTTGACAAACTCAAAAGGCGGGTTGCAGTAGTGCCCTCAGTCAACGACACCGTTAGTGCGATGAAAGAGATTGGTGTCGATCTGACAAAAGACGAAGAATAAGGCTTGTACCTGAACACGCTGCTAAATCTTTGAGGTGTGGAGATTGGCATGCCATCGAAACCCCGCAATCGTGTTGGCGAGATCTATGGGCGATTAACCGTGGTTCGAGCCTCCGATCGCCGTACCAAAAGTGGTAATGCCTATTGGTGGTGCCGTTGCAGCTGTGGCAAAGAAAGAGAAGTCCCAAGTGACAAGCTCTCAACAAACACCGCACGCAAAAAGCCCGTAATCACTGCTTGCCTGGTCTGTTCAAGAGAGCTGCAGGTCGAGGGTGTCTGTGCCAAGAACGATCGTGAAGAACGACAGAGACGAGAAGACGCTCAGCGACAACGCGATGCATTGACGGGACAAGTACCGGACAGTTGGCTGCGACTGCCACTGACCGATGCCCATGCTCGCGAACTAGGTCAGGTCTTGTTTTTTCGTGGGATTATTTGCCTACGAGGACATCTGGCCCCCTATCGCATCAATGGCGGCTGTCTGGCATGCGCAGGCCAGAAACCCTCTGCTCACTCAAGCCTGATGCCAATCAACACAGGCTCAGCTGAAAAGCCATCGTGACGGGAGCAAGAAGATGCAAGCTTGTCAGAAGATCAGGACCTGGTCTGCACAATGACATGACTCATCAGCGCCCTCTGGCTATCAAATATTCATAGGTTCAAACGATGATGACAAGATTTGTACTGAGGAACGGCGATGTGTTCGAGTCAGAGAGAGATCCATCTGATTTCGACACCTTCTGCTACGGAACCAATCAAGAGGAACAGACCTGTCATCTCCTCTCGTTCCAATCAGAGATCGCATTCTTGATGGTTTTGGGTGATGACCTCAACCTGAGGTACGAACCAGTTCAAAGCAAAGGTTGAGGCCTTCCTTCATGACGACTTCATCGATAAGCGGTCTGTGTGGTCATAAGAACGCGAGTGGTGCATCGATAGGTAGGACTCGCTAGACAACAGGAATGACTGATCACAACAAACGGCGAGCGCTTGAAGCTCTAATCGAGAGAGCAGCCGAAAACCTCAATCTCACTGAAGAGGAATCAAAGGCTCTGATTGCCCCGATTTCTGAGCAATTCAAGCGACTTGAAGCAGACAACTGAATTACTGAACGCGTTTTTGCTCGAGCTCACGCAAGGATTCATATGCAGCCCAGAGACCTTCTGTGACCGTGCAGCTGCGGCTTTGATCGCAAACTCTGTACTGACCACCACCAAGGGCATCGATGGTAGATCCCTTTGACGTCAAGCAAATGCGACTGGAATGAGCCATTGAGATTCAGCTTCGCAATAATTGGTCTACATCTTCGAAATAACACCAATCAATCAAATGTTAATGATCTAAATTATTCCCTATAATGAAAATCAGCATCCACAAATTTCCACCGATGTAAGATATTTAGTGGCATGGGACGAGCGGGTTACGAAGTGCCCTTTCAAAAAAACGACTGTCCAGAGATCCAGGCGTCAAAAGGTGCAATGGCAGCTTCGGACAAGGCCAGATAGCAAGTCGTAGCCATACCAATCAAAGCAATGCCAACACCAGTCACAATTAGTGACTCGTAAAGTTTCTGAGCGGCCCTTGTCTCAGGACTTGGAAAGACGCGGCGACGGGCCATACCTACTCCTGCATGGAGACATTCTGGCCTCATATCCCATGAAAGAGCAACGCAAAGAAGCAAAGATTTGCAAGTCCCTACCATGTAACCTTCGCTTCACGTTGTAAAGATTACGTTACGTCCAAGAATGAACAGCAGTCCCGCAAGTGGTCCGCATCAATTCGAAGAAGAATTAACAAAGATCTCACAATCAAAAACCTTGACAATCGAGCAGCCTGCTTCTCAATGATGGAGCCCTTTGTGACTCAGTGATGACGGATCAAAGACTGACAATCCTTCTACAAGAAGCGGAAGAGCATCTCCTCAGACAGAGCTGCCGCAGTCGTTATGAAAGGTCGGTTGTACGCCTTCCTGACAGCAGGCGAAACATCTGGCTCAAAGACGACAAGCGCGCAGCCTGATCAACGCTGTTTCCACAGAGGGCACGAGACTGCCACGTCGACAGAGACAAGTGTTTGGTGGCAGCTCAGCAGCTGGTGTCCTCCATGGCCCAGATGATTGCTCTGGGAGACCAACGAGATATCAAGCGGCAGATGCAAAAAACAACCGCCCCAAGCATGGAGCGGTTGTTCCCTCAAACCCAGCGATCCCCATCACCCGGCCCTTTGCACCACATCTTGCGGTGCATGATGGAAATGGTAGTGCTTGGACCACATATATGGAGCCATTAAAGACACCCTTCAGGTTTGAATGAACTATTAACAGTCTTGAAACACTTAGGGGAAACCCCTGCATCTAGCGTCTCGACGGCCTAGTTTTGGAAACCCCATCACCCGGCCTGCCCCAGTGGCAGGCTTTTTTATTGAGAAACACCAGCCATGGTGTGTTTGGCGCGATTCAGCCGAACAAGCCATGAAAGGACATGATTCAAGATCACCAAAAAAAAAAGGCCCAAAGGGCCTTCAGTGGGTGTGAGGAGTTGGAATCTCTGTGAGGAGAACCAACTAACCGAGTTCTAGCAGCTCATCTGTGCCATTCAAGATTCCGGCCTGCCAACAAGTGGCACTGTGCCAGTCAAATGGCTAAAATATTTTTGTGAGGAGAAAAGCTCACGTAGTGGAAACAAGGACACACTCACGTTGAGCTTTACGAACCCCTGCCTTCGGCGGGGGTTTCTTTTTGCTCATCTATGCAACAAGCTGCTTCAGCATGTTCTTCAGCACTCAACGGATGACCCAATGAACGATAAAGAGAATTTGGTTGATCAGGTCTTTGCAAAATATCGCTCCAACTGCAAGAAAATCGGCATCACACCTGCTGAAATCATGCAACAGGCATACCTCCGCCACCTCAAAAGCCTCACAACGGAAGAACTCAAAGCAAAGCTGTGAGGCAGGTCCGAGCAGCAGAGCGCAAAAACAAAATCAAAAGACTGGGTAAATATGCTCAAAACCCAGGTATCAGCAGCATTTTTCACATCCCTCCGTAGTCAAGCCAACGAAGTAACAAAGGAGAACTCGCCAGAATCAGCGTGCATGAAGTTTTGTAATGGACTCGCAGATTCGACAGGTCCTGCAGCGTGAAATCCTGGAACGTTGCAATGAAGAAGAACGGGAAGCTGTTGAAAGATGGTTCAAGAGTTTCCAGGCCATCGGCTTGTCCAAGCTGAACGGCATGTCAGTAGCAAGAGGCACCAGCATGTCTTGTCCTCTTTACTGAGGCATACCCGTTCAGTCGCCAGAAGGAGCTCTTTAAGGCTTTTTTGATGATCGGTGCGGTTATGCACCCTTCAGAGTGTTCAGCGGCTGCGTTAACACTAAGGTCGTCGCGAGGCTTTTTATGGCTATCCAACCGTCTGATCTTGGCGAAGAGTTCATCAAATCAGGCAAACGTCTGATCACTCAGCGATCTTCAGATGAATTGCTTGGACGCGCGATCACATTGCCTGCCGAACAGACTAAAAGTGAAGAACAACAAAGATCCAAACATGCAATGAGGCTTTCCACAACAGATTCGTGCCAACGAATTTCAATCTGAAGATGGCAGCCTTTTCAACTGGAATAGCAATGACGTTATATAAATCATTACTATTCCAGCGCGCCCTCTTTAGAGATAAAAACTTGATCTCAGAATCGCAAGAAATCGCTTAACGCTAATAGATGTGTTGACAACAAAGATCAATGATTTACGTCAAATAAATATTTTATCAACAAAAAGAATGAACAAAATTAGGCCCGCATTCAATAATGCCAGCAAACCACAGAATGAAAGGGTCAACATAATCAAGCCTCTTACGATCTCATGAAGCCAAAAATTGGCAACTCGAAGAGATTGAAAGAGCAAGAATTATTTTTCTTCACGCTCTGCCTGACGCGCACCTATCGCAAGGGCAGCAACAAAAGGGAGAATTGCAATAGCTGTAAGAACTTCCATCAGATCACCATCAACCATCAAGAATTAGGAGAAAATGCATGATCATCAAGCCCACCAAAATGCACAACGAGTAACTTCTCGTTAGTGATGAAACCGTTTTCATCAAGCAATTCAGGGTGCGTAGTTCTTAGACCGGTTCTGTCACTATTTTTGGTTTGATGCCTTAAAGCACGAAACAAAATGCGAAATCCCGACAAAAAGACAAACGCACATGCAGCTGTGTAGACAAGAGGCAAAAATGATGTCAACATAACTAGTTCCTCGCTTTTTTGGCTGAAGGAAGATCTGTGGGCTGTGCCAGCACGTAGACAACTCCAGCCGTAATGACAGTCACAAAGGCAATGAGGCCATAGATGGCAGCGGAATAATCGGTCATCGCACCTGTGTATTTCTGTAAAGAATCATAGGCGCTTTGTAAAGCTGTGTAACCAGGTGTATTTGCTTATCTTCCTGGTCGACCTGAATTCAGCCGAAGAAAGCAAACGTCATCCTCCAACGGCAGCCCGGATCACCCCAACATCAGCGAGGCCGAGAACACGGATGAACACTGCGCTGATCACGCTGTAAGCCACGGCACCAAGCACGGCACTGCGCAGTCCGTCCTTAAGGCGAAAACCATCGATCAAGGCTGAAGCCAAGCCGAAGAGAATCACAGTGATCAACCAATCGAACAACCAACTAACTGGGGCAATCAATCCACCCAGACTGGTCACCGCCCAGGGAAACGCCAGCACAAATTTCAAAGGCAGGATCAGGAGAGTGCCAAGCAATCCAATCGTGACGGCTGAAGTGAGAGCTGCCTGGAACCCAGCCAGTTCAACACCCAGAGGCATCGCCGCCACAAGGAGGAGTACTACAGCACGCACAGGCCATTGCAACAACCAGCCGATCAGGCCCATGGGAACAGTGCAATCAGTACTGAAGGGTAAGTCTGGAGTGAGATTTCAGCAAAATCAGGCTAGAAAACATCATTCAGCTATCCAGAGCAGCTCTCTAAGACTTTTTGCTCGTTTTCAGAGAGCGAGCGCAACAACGGTAAAACCGGTCAATAATGAAACCGTGATTAACCACATGGATGATCAGACCTCAGAGTCCAGCTCACTGGTCGCCCTCAAAAACATCGTGAGACCAACGACAGTGCCGAGAACGATGAACGAAATCATCCGAGAGCTTCAGGATTGAGTATTTGTACGGATCATAAGGGCATTTTGCGTTGATTGGGTGTTGTGGGCGACATCAGGTTTCATCGAGGAAGTCGTCCCACGACCAGTTCTCATCAGCTGATGAGGATTCAACAGAAACAATCCCAACCACAGCATCGCTTGCGAAACCAGATTGATGCCAGAACTGAGAGAACGGAGCTGATGATGACGTCATCAAGCGAAGCAGAATCAATAAGCCCTGAATCTACCTCTTCTAATTCAATTGAGACAGATTCCAGGACAATAGGATTACTATTGAGCGCAGCATCTGGATTGGATCATGCTGTGACAAACAACCTCAGGATGAGGGAAATCAATAAAGCTAAATTAAGGAGTCATGAGGCTAGAGTCTTGTGAGAGACTAACATTCATCCAACGCGATGGGAAAGAAGAACTAACCAAGCAAACAAAGTCTTCAGCAAGAACATCGCATAGACAATTACACTTATCAAAATAATGAGAGAGTGCCTGTTAATGCAAGCAAAGCAAATTTAGAGAATAGCTTTCCAAGAATTTTGTTCGCGCTAATCGTCAAACGATCACAGAATGATCAGCCCCCAACATCAAATGCCGTTAACGTATTGCCGAAAGTCAATGGCAGTAACAATTTAAACCTCGTCGTCTCCCTTGGGGTTGCTCTGTATGAATCCAAATTTCCTAAGCCTTCCAAAGCTAAATTCCTGAGCCTTTTCTCGGTCATGCCTCTGCTTATGACCGAGTTTCAGAACCTTCTCCATAACATTAAGAGTGTCTTCAATTGTTGCCCTTTCTGGCATGCGTTCAAGAATCAGATTGAAGCGGGGAAAGAAGATCTCAGACGCGGCCTCTAATTCTTCAAGAGTGAGCGGGCGATATCCTTGGGCCATTGTTGTCGGTAGAAGAATGTTTATTCAGCCTACTAACGGTATCAACCCCTTACTGGCCAGCAACATGGCGCCACCCTTCATCTGAAGGTGGTGGAATCCCCAGCAGACGCTCGCACACAAGCCAGGCGATGGTGGTGTTCTCGGCATCCGATCTATGCCAACTGTTCTGGTTTTGCTGATCTTCATCTCCATCAGCGCAGCTGGGATCGGCGATGCGCGAATCCTCGAAACAATCAGATTGCATGGCCGCCGCTTGACCTGCGCGATTGTTGGTGCTGCAGTGATAGCTGGTTCAACACTGCTCGATATAGAAGTCGCTAAACCACCTTCGGGTAACACTTTTCGCTCATTCGCGCAGATTCATCAGGCAAGACCTTTGTAGTGACAGGGATCGGAGGAACAAGCACGACTGCTTTCGCTTTTTTGCTCAATTAGTCCTAATCAATTCATGTAGTGCGCATTCAGCAGCGAAACCGAACAATAGCGCAGAAATAATTGGTCTTGAGCCACAAAGAAATCATTGAGTATTTAGCCCTAAGAATTATTGCTTCGCCAAAGTTTTGTGTCACAAAGACTACTCCTCAAAAAAATTACTCCTATAAGTTCAAGGCAGCCGGAGGATTTCAATGAGTTTTACACTCCCTGCCGTCCTAATTGGAGTGACTCTGTATCTGCTGATGCACAGCCTACTGTCGCCCTTAATGCAGTGATGGCATGCAGGGAGAGCTCGCCTCAATCCAAAAGGTTCCCAGAGACTTAATCCAAAAAAACCATGCCGAGGCGTGGCCAGCGACACCAAACAAACCCGAGCGATCGTGCGCAAACCCATCCTCCACTATCGAGCAAGCCAGGCGGTCGCCGGCATAGGCACGCAAGAAAAACCGACGCCGCTAGCTGCAAGCTTTTGCTGAGCGATAGGGCCGATTCAGTGAATCTGATAGTGATTTGTACTCAGAGATGCCCTCGCTTCTTCAACTTGTTTGCTTATTTATCTGCGTTCGCTGACTTTAGGGTGACAACATTCCAACCGTACGTAGCGCAGATGAGAGGTCAGCCCCCGGCACCGGTGTCTTGCCTGAAGTGGGGAATCGACGGTGAGTTGTCGGCACATGACACAGCGCTTCTGATCAACAAGCTTGCCTCGTCTGAACCGTCACGACGAGGCTTCAAGGATCATTTTGAAATGCGTCAACGTGGCAAGGGCATCTGAATAGCCATCGCCAGTGTCAACATCGCAAAGTGAGCATTTAATGAAAGCAACTATGACCAGATATGAATCACCTACAATCGCACCCCAAGGTTTAAGCTACCGGTGAAGCAAAAAATTACAGTTCTCGATGGCACGAGTATTGGGCGTCATAACGGTTGCGTTGGTAGCAGCTGCTGCGAGTGAGCCAGTCCAGGCTAATTTCAAGGACAACATCATCTTCAGCAGCTGCGCCGCAGCCATGCGAAAGGAATATCAGCAGGCCGATAAACAATTACTCCTGAGTCAACTCAACAAAACCTGCAACTGTGTGGTTGAGCAGATCAAAAACCGTAAGAATATCGAACAAGCCAAAGCCTCCTGCATTAATGCAGATCAGCCAATCAGCAGAAACAGGAAGCGACAAACGCTTTAGTTGGGGTTCCGATCCAGTCAATCAACTCGATTATCAACTCATTCAGTGAGGATGGAGACGCAATATTCAGCGCGTGCAGAGCATTATTGAAGAAGGGTGTGACAATTAGGCAGGCTCAGAGCAAATGCTGGCAGAAGACGGTTAGCAATCATTGAACACTCAAAACAAAACTGAACCGGAACCCTTGCGATATTAGTGTTAATTATTGATCAAAATCTGGCCTGTATTATTTACGAATCCATCCTGAAGCTGAAGAATTTTTAAAAATACAACGCATTATCATTATGCTTTTGCAGTCTGAAGTGGAAAGACTGAATCCGGATTGACATAGATTCAGTATCAATAAAGACCATCACCAACCGTATATCAATGGGACGTGTCTCAAACCATCTCAACCTGATTGCACCATTCCTCTACACCGGGCCAGGCGCGTCAACCGACACGACCAGCTCGCTGTACAACAAATTCGGCCTGCAAGGCATCAAGGGCTCCGGTCAGGGAGATAACTATTACATCGTTGGCACAAGCGGTGACAACGGCACGGTTTATTACGGCCCGATCAATCACGCAATGACCGCCAGTGGCAGCGGAAGTGGTGTGTGGACCGTAATGAATGCGATCTTCAACAACGTGAGTCGCAATAACATTGCTGCCACCAGCATTTATGGTGTCAATTCTCGACTAGATGGCAACGTCAACCTGGTTGGCTCCTGGCAAGACAGCAGTGAGACAACAGCTAACCGCAAGCAGAATTATCGGAAGGGTTTTTACTATCAAGGTCCGGTAACTTCCGATCCGGATGCCAGCGATTTCCAAGTCGTCTGGCCGACGAATCCAGACGGAATCAAAGCCACTTTCACTTTTCTGCACAGCGTGAGCGGCGATCTCGCAGTTGGTGGATACGACCTTTTCGATGCGAGCACTGATTCCGAGACGGCAATCCAGGCCTTCCTCTATGACCCTGCCACTGGTCGATGCAACGACATCCCTTACCCAGGGAATTACAAAACCACAACTGCCTATGGCTTATGGCACAACACATCAAGCAGTTACACGATCGCCGGCGGCGCTGCTCTTGATACTCCGTTGGACGCTGACGGCATCGGAGTGGCCACCTTGATTGACTACGACTCCATCACTGGCCAATACAGCAACTTTCGCACCTATTCCTATGGCAACATCGATACCCTTAATGAGCTGCTGATCGACAAGGGCGTGATCAGCTCCGAGCTTGAGAGGGATGACTCGATCGAAACACACTTTGAAGGGATTTATTTCAACGGCAAAGACGAGTACACCCTGCCCGCGACGATCAGCGCTGAAGACGGTTCTATCGGCATTGGAGCCATCGCCAAAGTGAAACGTCTGAAGGAAGGAGGCTTCAGCGACGCGGAATGGACCCTGTTTGATATCCCCGGCAGCGTCCTGAGCACCAATAACTCAGTGTTTGAGGACGCCAACGTAGGCTTTGCGATATATCCATCAGCAGAAGGCGTGGTGAACAGCAGCTATGCGGGCTTACTGATCTGATGAATCAACCCATAAGCGCTTCGACTGCTCAGACCAATCAAGCCTTCTGCATGAAGGAACCATGTCGAGCATGCTTAGGAACTCGAGATTCCAGATTCAGCCACCGTTATTGAATACTCAACTCGGTCATCAGAACAACAGAGGTCGGCATAAAAACGTTCGAGTTCGTCGTAGGCCTCGTCATAGGTGCCGTAGCACCTGCGCGTGAGCTCGTCTTCAACACCGTCGTCGCGAACAACTCTCACCCGCTGGCTTCTAACGTTTGTCACCGCAACTGATCTGTCTAGGAAAAGCGATTCTTGCGCTCAGCGAGCAAACCAGACTGAAGGCTGTGCAAAGAAGAAAAGAGGCATGAAGCAGCGGAGAGTTGATGCCGTGCCGTCAGGCCTGAACGAAGAACAAGTCTCCAAGCAACTGCTGGATGAAACGGTGCTGGCGGGAGATGAATGCCGCGCCCGCAATGACCATCAGATCTGCTTCGGCAGGGCCCGCGAACTCGTCGATGCACACTCCTTCTGCCAGACCAGAAATTGACGCGCTGGCTCTGGCAAGGGGTGGGTGATCAGAACCTTGAAATGGAGCGCATCATCAACCTCCTCAACTGCAGCAGCAGCCATAAGGACGACAGCGCAATCCTTGAGGTGGACGAGGCTTTTCTGCAACTAACGGTGAGCTGAACGCCGACCTACGTTGCCGTGGGGATCTGGCCTACCGATACTGCATGAAAACACTTACGGGATCCATCAAGGAGCGACGAATGGCAGCGAAGCTCTACAACGTCCGCTTTGAAACCGAGGGGGCAGACCTTTTCGTTGAAATGGAGGCGGAGGAGGGTCTCAACCGCCAACACTTGCTGGAACGAGTTGTGGCAATCCTGGAGGACCGTCATGGCATGGAAACCGTCAAAATCGATCAGGGTGAAATGACCAAAGTGGATCACAGCGATGGAGCAGCCCTGCTGTCCTGGCTCTCAATCTCCGGACAAGCCTCGCGACAAGCCCTTGATGACGACGGTCTTGATGAAATCCTCACCTGTCTGGTGTTCATGCTGTTCCCACCCGTTGTGGAAACAAGCGTGCAAGACGAAAACAAGAAGGCCTTAGCCCTGGTTTGAGGCAGGCCTGGCAGCAGCAAAAGCTAGTCACGCACTACCGGCGGCAATTGCAGAAAGGGGCTTTGAGTTGTTCTAGGGACATAGGTATGAGATCTGTTTAGAGGTCATAGAAATGGTCTGAACTACACCCGAACGGAATTTGCTTTTGACAACAGATTTCGTGGTCTCCCAGGCTTCGAGAGTTGCGTTACGCCTGAATACCTGCTTCAAGAGAAAGCAGCTAGGCAACAAGCAGGACGTCGATCATGGCTCCAGTGAACACGCTCCCGCTCTATAAGCAAAGTCACAGGCACTGATGCACCAGATCAATCGGTGAACACGTGAAAAACCAGATGGTGATGGCAACGGAATCATCCCCACCGCAATCTGATCCATGTCTTTCCAGTCAGGCCTGCTCGGCGACGCCATCACACTGATGGGAGCTATTCGCTCAGCGCTCCAAACGTGGTGCAGATCTATGAGGTGAGCGAACAACGTGCCTCAGCAGGGAAGCCAATGATCCCTTTCATACCGAGCTGTTCCAGGCAGCCGCTGCGGATTCGCGCAACGTCTGCCTGAACGACAACAATCAAACAAAAAGCAAGCAAAGAGAAGCTGGTCTTTTTAGGGTTAACGCAGGTAGCGTTCATCTAGCTGAGCCTGATTGATATGACCAAAGAAAAGACTCCTTTCTTTTCTTTCGATGGAGAAATGGGTCGCATTGATTACTGGGGTAGCGCCATCTTCAGATCTTTGATCGCAGGCCTGATCTTCTTCGTTGTTCTTGCCTTGATTTTTAGAGGGTACTTCAGCAGCTCCTACGAAGAATTATCAACTGCAATTACACAATGGACCTCGGATCACGCAGTGCGAGTGTGGCTTCTGGGTGAGATTCTGAACATCTTTCTCTTCCTGCCGATCACCTGGAGAAGGTGGAGAGATCTGGGGCCACGCTTAAAGAAAAACTGGCTCTACATCTCTGTGCTGAGCAGCCTAATGCCTGGATATGAGGTCTTTCCCTTCGTTGGCATGCAATCACTCATCATTACTCTTGGGATCCTGTCGATTTATCCAAACTTCAAACTGCTCTTCTGGCCCGGTAAGCGATACGCAAGCCTGCGACAGAGCGGATAACGTGATCACTGCGGCGCGCAGGTTTTCTATGAGAACAAGCCATTACCAATGGTTAGCTCGCTAGCAATGGAGTTAGAGCGAAGTCGGCATGCAGGAAATTCTGTTGACGGCACAACTGATGGCCTTGAGTGATTTCGACTTCCAAGACTGGGTTGACAGCAGACCGCCGGCTGAACTCTGCCAGGGCTTCAAAGATGGATTGATACCAGAAACGATGCTTCCTGGCGGCCGGGCACAAACCCCATGCAGCAGCTTCAACGGAGACGACCCCATGAATTACGTCGTCGACTGATGCGCACAGTGCATTTGTCAGGCGATGCAGTGCAAGTGATGCAACAACAATGCAAACCGCCTCGCCATGATCACCATGCGACCGTTCAGAGGTGGGCGTTCGCTTGAGACGAACCCGACTACGTATTGCGGAATGCTACGTCGGGTAAGTCCACATTGACGCAGATCCGCCGGGTGGTTCGGAACATCTGAATGACTTAACGAATCTGTCCGACTCATCGCAATCCACGGATGTCACCGGCGAAGCATGTTGCCATGGGTTTCAATCTGCAGCTTGATCAGCTGAGCCAGGGAATCAAATCCAAGGATTGATCGAGCTGTTGACTCTCGCTGACTACTACAAACCGGCAAATTGTGGTGGAACGCATCACCAAAGAAGAACTGGATACCTCGATCGACCCCGCAACAACGACCGCAAAGTGCGTGCTGGAATCTGAGGGTGAGGTGCGTTTGAAGTTCACGGAACACTACGGAATCGTCATCACGATTCAATTTCCGAGCATCTAATCAAGCTGAACCAACAGCATCACGGCAGCGATCGCTACTCGGGGAGCTTCCCCTGAACTACTGAGAAGACACTCATAGGGAAAGGATCTAAGGCAGGATCAGTACCTAAACCAATATCAAAATTAGCTGAGACGGGTAGGCACCCTGACGTTGGCCGTGCATCTCAGGGCCAAATTCAAAACCAGAGCAAGGGGCTATCGATCCTGATCTGTTAACGCCCCTCTCTCCAGAGAGCCAATTCATGATTCATGATTGAGTTCGCCTTCGAACGCTTCTGAAAAAAAGTGTTCTACATAGTGATGTGCTCTTTTATCAGCAATTTCATCGTAAAGAAGTGCCTGAGGTTCCTCTCCACCAATCACTTCTAAATTATCCTCGGTTTTCAAACTAAAGGCATGTTTTTTGCCTCCCAACAGAATGAGCTGATAATCAGTACCTGCTTCATCCAGCTCTTGGATGATATTCATGTTTGACTCCATAGGGTTAAAGACATCCTTGGTTCCGTGAATGAGAAGCAAACTTGCTCCATCCACATTTGATTCAATCATTGGTGCTGGTTTGAGCTCCCAAGGCAAAGCAACTCCCCAAATTGAAGCAACAGCTCGAATGCTCTGGATCCGACGGGCCATATCCAGAGCAAAGAGTCCTCCACTGGAAAAACCGATAACACCCGATCTGGTCGAATCAACTCCTTCGAGAGAGCTGGCCTGCTCAAAAGCAGCACTAGTGCGTGCCAAAGTATCTACACGATTATTAAACAAAGGCATCACCTTCTTCGCTGCATCCTCTGATGACTTTGGCATCGCTTGGTCACCATAAATATCAACGCAATATCCTACAAATCCCATCTCGCTCAACCATCTCGCTTCTGCTTGAGCATATGATGTGAATCCATGATAATCAGGAATAACAAGTACGATCGGAGCAGGCTTACTGAATGAATTTGGATACACAAAACAGTCTTTATAACTTACTCCGGCATGTTCATACGCGACCTCATTGATACTCATTTGCTGCTTTAAGCATGGCATCTAATCCTAATAAGCTTATTACTGGTCGTCATTGACTGATGCCATAACTCAAGCGATTGAAACGCCGGTTTTTTCCTGATTATCCTGGTTCCTGTGAGCTAGATGCTCAACCCAAAAGATCTGTTGATCTGGCAAGCGATGGTCGAACTGGGATTCGGGTTCAAGGCTTGTGGGTAATGACCGGTCCGGAGACAGGGTCGGTCACTCCGAGCTCCGGCGAGAGCTCTTCAAAGAACTCGCGCACTGAATTGAGGTGTTCAATCATCTGAGGCCGTGCTGCCACAAGCTTCTCCTCGCTCTCCCAGAGACCGACAAAGCAGTAGGAGCATTCGCCTGTCTTGGCCCAGTAAGCATCAAGCATTCCTTCGGGGTTGACCCATTGCTTCGTCACAGCGATGAAACTGTCTTCGCAGTCTTTTTTGCAGCGGACACGAACGTTGTTGAGGAACCTAGCTGCCACTTGAAATCTCAAACTTCAGTGAGCTTGCCAGGAGCCTGCACCGTTGTCTGTGACCGAATGCACCTCAGTGTCACTCGCTGAATTCAGTAGTAACGGCCTGGATATTCTCCGGGGTGATCCAACCGTGTGACGCGCACCCCAGCCGCACTGCGGCCTGACAGCATCAGCAGGTCGCTGCCTGAGATGGCAAAGCCGAGCTCCTGGGCCAGCAGCGCCACCTCATCTGCCGTGACCGCTGCCTGGACCTTGGCCTGCAGAACCGGATCACGGCCTAGGTGCTCGAGAAAATGCTGAACCGGTGATGGGGTCATCACTGCTAATGAACTGGTGCAATTGAACACGATTCCCAGCCGAGGCTTGAAAGCGGATCATTGTGTGGAGAGATCGCGATTCTCGAGGCAGCTCCCATGCTGAGTTCCTTGCTCAACATTCTCTGGATCGTGCTCGGAGGTCTGATGATGGCGCTGGGTTGGTGGCTGGCGGGAGTGATCTGTGCGATCACAGTTGTAGGGCTGCCCTGGGCTCGCTCCTGTTTCGTGATCGGACGTTTCTCGCTCTGGCCCTTCGGCCAGGAAGCCGTGAATCGCAGAGAACTGCGGGGTCGGGATGATCTGGGCACCGGATCACTGGGGGTGATTGGCAACGTTCTCTGGTTTCTGGTGGCGGGATGGTGGCTGGCAATTGGCCATCTGACCTCCGCCCTGGCTTGTTTTGTCACGATCGTGGGCATCCCCTTCGGGATTCAGCACATAAAGCTTGCCCTGATTGCCCTGGCACCGGTGGGGATGACTGTTGTGCCGGTCCGCAATGTCTGATCAATCCTCATGAGAGGGCTTCAGAGCGGCAGATAGAGAAAATCACTACCGCAGCGATCCAGAGCCTCACGCACCGCCTCGAGCACTTGTTGATCCCCTTCAAAGCTGCGCCCTGCTGGCACCACAAGCTCGCCGCTGACATCGAGATGAATGTTGCCGCTGAACCACGACGCACCTAAAGGCAGAAACGCTCGGCAACTCAAAGCACCATCGGCAGCCTGCTTCCGCTCGATCAGCCAGCCATTGACCCGGTCAAGCTCTGTGTAGTTATCGAGACCAGCCCTGCAGGGATACATCATCAGCACCAACATCAGCGTGTTCTGCACAGCGCATCCGGCAGGGCTGACGCGGCATTGCTGAAGCTCAAGAACGTTCCTCCTCAGTGAGGTACTCCTCGACAATGGGCGAGCAATCACCACGTTCCAGGGCTGCGATCTCACGCTCAATGTTGTCGATGAACAACTGATTACCGTTGCGCCTGGCCACCTCCAGAACAGTGCGTAGGCGCTCCAGCTGAATCCGGTTCTCGTCGTCCATTCACTGCACTTCGCAATCAGGGCAGCCAATCACGGATGCCGCATCATCAGCAAGCCCGCACAAACAACACGGCCAAATGGTCGGCGTCGATGCAACAACAACAGGTCAAGATCCGTTAAAAGGGGTTGACATGGAGTTCAATCATGGCTCATCGATACGGAGTAATCGGCAGTGGATACGTTGGCACTGCAGTGGCCATGCGCATGAAAAGGGCCGGCCTGCCCGTCACCGCCACCACCCGTTCATTGGAGAACGTGAGCGAACTGAGACGACTGATGGATGATGTGCGTCAGCTCGACATCAGCGAATCAAACCCAGACCTCTCTTTTCTTGCTGACCTGCAGGGTCTGCTAATCAGTGTGGCACCCACCAGGCAGAACGATGGTTACAGCGATGTGTTCGTCCGTGGCATGCGCAACCTGGCCGGCGCACTAAGGCGCAGAACCAGCACACAACCCCTGCACATCACCTACATCAGCAGCGTCAGCGTGTATGGAGACCGGCAGGGAAAAGAGGTGTGGGAGCACTCATCAGTGGACTCCAGCTCTCCGGTGAACAACATGCTTGCTTCAGCGGAAGAACTGATGCTCGACATCGAACGCCCCGACACCTCGATCTGCGTGCTCAGACTGGGCGGGATTTATGGACCCGGCCGAGACATGGTGGGCATGATCCGTGAGGCCGCTGGGCAGCAAGTGCCCAAAAACGGTAATGCCATTAATGCCTGGAGTGGCCTTGTCGACATTGCCAGAGGCGTGCAGTTCGCATCTGAGCAGAAGTTGTCAGGCATCTTCAACCTGGTCGACGACATGCAGCTCAGTCGAAGGGAACTATCAACCCTGATCTGCGATCAGGATGGCTTACCCCCTGTGCTCTGGAGCCACTCCAGCTCAGCGACCGAGCGCAACATGAATGCACGAGTTTCGAACCAGAAGATCAAGGACGCCGGCTTTGAACTGATGTCACCATCGATGCTGGAGCCAGCCATCGCTTGAACAGATTGTCCAGAGAATGACCATTCGCTGACAACAAATTAATTGGGTATTCGTGCACACACCAGACTCAACAATTGAGTCGCGATGATACTCATCATCAATGCCAATATCATGGCAAACCAACAAAAAATTGATGTCTTCAGGTGTGCTGGTAAAGAGACTGGTGTTGCCTTTTTTAGTGATCCGCTGCCAAGCCACGAAACACTTGTGGCGGACGTGGCATCAGCACCACATCCAGAGCTGTTCTGCCATCGATACCAAACCGATCAGTTGATGGTTCTGAGTGGCAGCCTGGATCTGGTTGTTCTTCAGAATCGACAGTTTAAGCTAATCCGATTGAAGCAAAAAGACCGTACCTGGGTTCGCATTCCACCGAGGATTCCGCATGCTGCCATCGTCCGCAGCGATCAACCAGCAACCGTCGTGAATGCAGTCCTGCGCCATGGACCTGTTGATCCCCGTGACTATCAATCCAGACCGATTCCAGGCGCATTGATGCCTCAATGGCTATCGCTGCAGGACCTGGCTACCGCTGACCGATCATGCGCTGACGGACCAGTGCATCCCACAGCCGGGTGGGGATGAACGGCTGCAGCACCAGTGCCTCCGACTGACTGCCACAGCGGTAACGGGGTTTCGGCCTGGATACCTCCAGAGCCGAGACGATGGTGCGGGCGACCACCTCTGGCGTGGAAGCTTGGCGAAAACCCTGATCCCATGCCATTTCCACACGACGCATCATGGGGCCCCAGACGGGATGCAATGCCTGCCACTGCAAGGAGGCTGCACTGGTGGATGCAAAGCCAGTGAGGATCAGTCCCGGCTCCACGATCACCACCTGCACCCCGAAGCTGTGCAGCTCAAGACGCAAAGCATCACTGATGCCCTCGAGAGCATGCTTACTGGCGCCATACCAGCCGGCTCCGGGCGTGACAAAACGGCCCGCAATCGAAGAAAGGTTGATGATGCGGCCACGACGCCGTTCACGCATGGGCGGCAGCAGCATCTGGGTGAGGCCGATCAGCCCGAAAACGTTGACCTCAAACATGGCCCGGGCACGCTCGACAGGCATGGTCTCGACCGGACCCGCTTCCCCGTAGCCAGCGTTGTTAACCAGGGCATCCAACGCCCCAACATGGCGACCGATCACATCGGCGAGCTGCCGGCACGAACCCTCATCAGCCAGATCAAGCGATAGCACCTCAGCACCGCGGAGTCGCAACGGCTCCATGGCCTCAAGCCGGCGTGCAGCAGCAAAAACATGCCATCCGCTATCCAGCAGCCGATGGGCCGTGGCCAGGCCAATACCACTGGAGGCCCCGGTAACTAGCACACTGCGGGTGGAGTGGGATCTAGACACTGTCATCTCATTTGTGGCACGCCGCTCGGAACCGATTGGAGCGACTAGTCATGCCATGCTTGCCTCGCCGGCCGGTCACCCGCTTCCGCCAAACACGGAAAGAGCCGGACTTGAGCTCAGAACGCATCAAAGCAATCACCGCCGACTCCGGCAAACCGAACTGAAATTCGATCGCTTCGAACGTAGTGCGATCTTCCCAGGCCATCTCGATCACGCGATCGATCTCCTGTGAGGTGAGCTGGTCCCAAAGGTGGCAGTCCATTCAAAGATCTGGTCAGTGGTCGGGATGCTCAAACAGAGCCACGGCACGGTCGGAGTCACTGAATTGGCGGGGTTTGGAGACCCGCTCAGACTCGGAGGCCTGCGGCACGGAAGGCAGCGCAAAGGCTCTCTCAAGCTCGGCTCTGGCAGCTCCGAAGGGATAGGTCATGAACGCAGCAGTAAGACAAAGGCCCAGGGCCCACACTCTTTACATTACGCAACACTGACGACAGGCGCGACGGGCTGACAGCAGTGACTCACCTTGGCGCACAAACGAAACTGATTCTCATCAGCAGATTTGCGCTTCTGATTGTGATTCTCAAGA